>NZ_OY787455.1 GCF_963678875.1 uncultured Hyphomonas sp.
GAGACCCGTAATCGCACCGCCCAGCGCAACGCCGGCAGCCGTATTCCCGCGCCGCACCTCTGCGAACTCCTTCCAGGGCGTCAGCAGTACATAAATTGTGCTCGACACGACCAGCATCACACCAGCACTGGCCGTCCAGATCAGGAATCTTGGAAACGCCTCGACAAAAGCACCGATTTCTCCGCCCATGAATCCTGATAATCCTATGTTTTTTAGTGGTGACCCAGCGGGAACCCGGCCCTATTTCTAACATGACGCATCTGCCGCTCAAGGAGACCATCATGCTGAAAGGTAAAACAGCCCTTATCACCGGCTCCACAAGCGGCATTGGCAAGGCCATCGCCGTGAAGCTGGCGGCGGAAGGCTGCAACATCGTACTCAATGGCTTCGGCGATGCCGGCGAGATCGATGCGCTGAAACGCTCTATCGCAGCAGAGCATTCCGTCATGGTCGGATATTCGAGCGCCGATCTGACCCGTGTTCCCGCCATCGAGAACATGATGGCCTATGTGCAAAGCGAATTCGGCGGCGCCGACATTCTCGTCAACAATGCCGGCATGCAGCATGTCTCCCCGGTCGAGGAGTTCCCGGTCGACAAGTGGAACCTGATCATCGCGCTGAACCTTTCGGCGGCCTTCCATACAATCCGCTTGGCCATGCCGGGCATGAAGGAAAAGGGCTGGGGCCGGATCATCCAGACCGCTTCAGCCCATGCGCTCGTCGCCTCGCCGTACAAGGCGGCTTATGTGGCGGCAAAACACGGTATTGCGGGCCTGACCAAGACGGTCGCGCTTGAAGGCGCCACTCATGGGGTCCGTTGCAACGCCATCTGTCCCGGCTATGTCCACACGCCTCTGGTGGATGCTCAGATTTCCGATACGGCCAAGGCCCGCGGCATCTCCGAGGATGACGTCGTGAAAAATGTGATCCTTGCGGCCCAGCCGACCAAGGAATTCGTCACCGCCGAACAGATCGGCGAAATGACGGCCTTCCTGTGCTCCTCGGCAGCGGATCAGATCAATGGCGCCCTGCTACCGATCGATGGCGGCTGGACATCGCAATAAGCCGGTAGCTTTCCCGCCTATTGCAGAATTTCCGTCAGGCAGGTCGCGATCGTCTCGTCCGTATCTTCGTGGGTGAAGAAGGTTTTCAGCTGCCAGTCTTCATCCATCAGATACAGCAGCGATGTGTGATCCATCGAATATTCGCTGGCGCTGTCTGTTTGTTCGATCCGGGAATAGTCCGCAAGGAACGCGTCGGCTGCGGCACGAACTTCTTCAGTTGTTCCGGTCAGGCCCTGAAGATTGTCCGGGAAGGCACTGGTCGACACATATAGCGCCAGCTGTTCCGGCGTATCCCGTTCCGGATCGATGGAGATCAGCAGCGTCTGCGGCGGGCTCACACCTTCCGGCAGGCGGTCATAGGCCCGTTTCACGGTCACCAGCGTCATCGGGCAAACATCAGGGCAATAGGTGAAGCCGAAATAGATCAGCGTCGGATGGCCCTTATAGGCCTCCTCCGTCACCTGTTCGCCGGCCTGGTTCACCAGCGAGATCGGGCCACCGATGTTCGGATAGGCGCGGGACATGCAGCCGGCAGACGCGCCGCCTGCAGACGGACCGTCTGGCTTTGCGGGACCGCAGGCGGTGAGCAGCGCAGCCATCAAGGCGGCGGACAGGCGAAGTCTGGTCATGACCTTCCTCTAGGACGTGGACCCGCCGCTTGGCGAGGGCGTCACGCTGCCGCATAAGACACAAATGAGTGATCTGTCCCGTCAGGATGTGAACCGTGCCGACCGGCTCGGATTCGATGATGCCATCTTCACCCTTGCCCCGGAAGGGCTGGGGTCAGCCCAGTCCGCCCTCGGCCGGACCCGTTTGCGAACCTTCATCACGCTGCGCTGGCTGGCCGTGGCCGGACAGACAGCTGCCGTGCTGTTCGTGGCCTTCGTCCTTCGATCCGACCTGCCGCTGGCAGCGTGCCTCGCGATCATTGCGGCATCGGCATGGCTGAACGTATTCCTGTCATTCGCCTTCCAGAGCCAGCGCCTGACGCGCGGCTGGGAAGCCTCGCTCCAGCTCGCCTTCGACACGGTGCAACTGGCCGCGCTCGTGGCTGTGACGGGCGGCTTGTCGAACCCCTTCCTGCTGCTGCTGGTCGCGCCCGTCACGGTGGCGGCGCTCAGCCTGTCACCGAAACGGGCCGTGATGATCGCCCTCCTGGCGCTCGCACTCGCCGCGATCATGCCCCTGATTTCCCTGCCCCTTCCCTGGATCAACGGCGCCATGGTGGAACTGCCGCCGCTGTTCCACCTCGGCCAGTTCGCGGCCCTTGCCGTGGGTGTCGTATTCTTCGCCGTCTCTGCCGGACGCGTCAGCCAGGATGAAGCGAAACTGGTCCGCGCGCTCGACGCCGCCAGCATCGTCATGGCGCGCGAACAGAAACTGTCTGCCATCGGCGCAATGTCGGCCATGACAACGCATGAGCTCGGTACGCCACTGGCCACCATTCACCTCGTCGCCAAGGAATTGCTGGCCGAAACGCCAGAAGACGATCCGAAATTTGAGGACCTGACCCTGCTGGCAGAACAGGCAGACCGGTGCCGAAACATCCTCGCCACCATCCGCGAGGCGCGCGAAGCCACCGATATCGTCCATGCCCGCGTGACGCTCGACGCGCTGGTTGCGGAGGCCGCAGCACCTTTCAAGGGCCTCGGTGTGGCGGTGGAAGTCGTCGTCCGGCCCAGCGAGGACGAAACAGATTCCCGCCCGCCGATCCTGAACCGCAGCCCCGAGATCCTGCACGCCATCAGCGCCTTCGTTGAGAACGCCGTCAGCTTCGCGGATTCCCGGGTGACGGCCCAGGCGAGCTGGACGGCCGACCAGATCATGATCTCCATCAGCGATGACGGGCCGGGCTTTTCGCAGGAAGTGCTGCCGAAACTGGGGGAACCCTATGTCTCGGAACGAAGCGAAGCACATCTTGGCGGCGGAGACATGGGTCTTGGCTTCTTTATTGCAAAAACCCTGATCGAAAGAACCGGCGGCCGGATCGCCACCAGGAACCGCACACCACCCCGGTCCGGGGCCATCGTTCAGGCTCTCTGGCCACGTGCAGCTCTTGAAGCATCCGCGTTGGATTAATTGATTTGGAAGTCCTATAAAAGAATCAGGTAGCTAGGGAAGCTGAGCATGGAACGGCCAGTAAATATCAATCTTCATGAGAGCCTGGAGGGTATCGAAGATCGCTCCTGTCTGGTCATGGATGATGATGGTCCGTTCGTGCAGCGTCTCGCCCGGGCCCTTGCCCAGCGTGGATTCATTGTATCCGCTGTAACGAATGTTGCAGAAGGCAAGGATATTGCCCGCCTCAATCCGCCCGCTTTTGCCGTGCTGGACCTGCGCCTTGAAGATGGCAGCGGACTGGACGTTGTGGAAGTCCTGCAGAAGAGCCGTCCGGAAGCCCGCGCCGTGATCCTGACCGGCTATGGCGCCATCGCAACGGCGGTCGCCGCCGTGAAGGCAGGCGCCGTGGATTACCTCTCCAAACCAGCCGATGTGGAAGACATCATCCGCGCACTCACAGCCACGGCTGACGAGAAACCGGCCCCGCCGGAAAACCCGATGTCTGCCGACCGGGTACGCTGGGAACACATCCAGCGCGTGTACGAGCTTTGCAATCACAATGTCTCGGAAACGGCCCGCCGCCTGAACATGCACCGGCGCACGCTTCAGCGAATTCTCGCCAAGCGCGCGCCGCGCTGATCTTTTCCTTTTAGTCCGTCACAGGCATCAGGGTCATCGCCCCGATGACCATGGCTTCCGTGCCCAGTTCCACAGCGGGTTCCGGCGTGATCCTGAAGAAGGGCGAATGGTGGGACGCGGCATTTTCCAGCTCGTCCGCCGGCGTACCGCCAACACTGAAGTAGACCCCCTTCACGCCTGACTCCGGTGTGACGAAATAGGCGAAGTCTTCCGCGCCCATCCCGTCGCGCGGCGGATCGACCAGTACGCCGCCAGAAATACGCGCGGCGAACGCATCGCGCAGGCGTTGGGCCGTCGCTGGGTCATTGATGGTTGGCGGGGTCGTTTCCGTTGCGGACCGTATTACTTCCGGCATCAGGTCTTCCGGAACATTCATGGAGATCGCCACGCCGCGGGCCACACGGTCAATTCCATCCAGAAGGTCTTCCCGCACATCCGGATCATCGGAGCGGACGGTGATCTGCATCTCGACCTTGTCGCCAATGATATTGTGCTTGAACCCGCCATGGATGGCGCCGACCGTGATCACACCCGGTTCCAGTGGTGCGATGGATCGCGAAACAACCGACTGAAGCGAGACAACGATCTGCGAAGCGACCAGAACCGGATCGATCCCCATATGCGGGTAAGCGCCATGCGCCCCAACGCCATGCACGATGATATCCACACTGTCCGAACTGGACGCGACCTGTTCCAGCGGCACCTGGATCTTGCCGGTCTCAAGATCCGCGCCGACATGGAAGGCAATGGCATAGTCCGGCTTCGGGAAACGCTCATAGAGCCCATCCTGCATCATGGCCCGTGCCCCGCCGATCCGTTCCTCCGCAGGCTGGCCGACCAGCACCAGCGTACCAGACCAGGAATCCTTGCGGGCAGCCATCTGGCGCGCGGCACCGACCAGCGAAGTGATGTGCACATCGTGCCCACAGGCATGCATGACCGGCTTTTCGATACCGTCGATATCGACCTGCGTGACGGTCGACGGATTGGCGACGCCGCTATCCTCTTTCAGCGGCAAACCGTCCATGTCGGCACGCATCAGGACCGTCGGACCATTTCCATTCTTGAGCACGGCAACAACACCGGTGCCCCCGACACCCTCGGTGACATCATAGCCAAGGGCCCGCAGCTCTGACGCGAGCCGTTTGGCCGTCTCCGTCTCCAGGAATGAGAGTTCCGGATTCTGGTGGAAATACTGGAAAAGCGGCCCGAGATTTTCCTTGTAGTCCTTGTCGATCGCCGCACGGAGATCGCTGTCAGCCGAGGCCAAACCTGCTGTCCCGAGTGCGATCAGAGAGGCGGCGCAGGCCCGAAGTTTCCAGTTCATGTGATGTCTCCCGCTTTTGGACGCAGGCTATGCTCCGGGGTCCCAAGTGTAAATCGCCAGCAAGTCCGGCCAAGAGAGCAAACCTGTGTAAAGTAAAGTGGAGAGTCACTTTAGCAGCGAGAAGGCAGGCGGCCGGTTGATGGTCGTTCGGGAACCCTGTTAAGCGCCGCCGTCCCAAAGAAGGCATTCCTCCCATGTCCCTGACTTTCCTGCTCGCCGCTGCAGCACTTGCAACAGACCCGGAAGATGCACCGGCCCGGCTGGACCCGGTGGTCACAACAGCAACCGCCGGCCAGGCACCACTCAGCGACATTCCGATGTCCGTCAGCGTCATCAGTGGAGACGCACTTGGCCTCGCCTCCGCCTATCTTGGCGCAGAGGATATGACGGACCTCCTGACAGGCGTCGAAGCGGCCGTTGCAAACGGCACGCAGGTTGCCTTCCAGATCCGCGGGATCGGCGCGGTAGACCATCAGGCCCTGACGCCCGGCGCGGCGTCCGTATACTCCGACGGCGTCCTGCTGGCGACGAATGTGCAGACCGGCCTCATGCTCTACGATCTGGCGGGCGTGGAAGTGCTGAAAGGCCCGCAAGGCACGTTGTTCGGTCGCAATGCCTCATCCGGCGCGATCAGCTTCCTTACCGCCCGGCCGGAACCCGGCCAGTCGCGCTACATCCGCGCCGGTTATGGCAACCTCGAACGCACCGATGTAGAGGGCGCCTATGGCGAAACCCTTGGCGGCTTCAGCTACCGCCTTGCCGGGCGGTACCTCTCCCGCGATGCCGCACTCGAAAATACCGGCGGGCCGGAAGCTGCCGGCGGCGTGCGTGACGAGTTTGGCCTGCGCCTCGGCCTTGGCTGGGACAGCGTTTTCGGCGGCAGCCTGCTCGTCCGCTCGCACTACGAAGAAGACAATGGCATCAATGCCGCACCGCGCAATGACTCGCTGGAACTGCGCGACCATGAGATCTCCGTCGGCAGCGACGGCATTCAGGACACGGACAACGAATTCTACGGCACCTCCGCCGAATACGTGCGGGATATCGGCGACTGGACGCTGACCTCTCTGACGGCGTTTGAAGGCTTCAATCAGGAATACGGGTTCGATTTCGATGGTGCGGTGGCACTTTTCGGCAATCCCCTGTTCAGCGCGAACCTCTCTTATGACCGCGACTTCCGGCAATATTCTCAGGAATTCCGCCTGAAGACGGAACGGGGTGCAGGTTCCACCCTGTTCGGCCTGTATGCGGCCAAGGAGGATTTCAGCCAGACCTACACGATCTGGTGCGGTGAGTTGGACCTGGACACGCTGATCGGCACCTGCCCCTATGTCGGCGCCGCCAGCCGCGCAGGCCCCACGCCAGTCTCCGACGGCACCGCCATGACGCTGGTAACGGATATCCGTCAGGAACGCACGGTCCTCGCAGCCTTTACTTATAATGAGTTCGCCCTGTCTGACCGGCTCACCGCAACAATTGGGGCACGGATCACGCAAGAGAACATCGAAGGCGCGGGCGCAGGTCGGCATGTCTTCGATGACGGCACCATCGGTTACAACAATGTCGGCGGTCTGGGTCTCGCTGCCGGGTCGAACAAGATTGACGACACGCAGCTGACCGGCAACCTCGCACTCGCCTATGACACAGGCGCCGGCACGGCTTATGTCTCGATCGTGAACAGCTACAAGTCCGGCGGTTTCAATGGCGAGGTGCAGAACAATGTAACGCACTTCGCAGACGAAGGCCTGTTCGATGCCGAAACCGTCACGGCCTATGAAGCAGGCTTCAAGGCGCGGCCCTCCGCACGTCTCGCCTGGAACGCCGCGCTGTTCTGGCAAGACTATGACGCCCCGCAGGCACGTATCTTTGTGAACTTCGAACTGCCCGGCGGCGGCAGCATCACGTCCAACTCCCTGTCGAACCTCGATGCCGCGGCCGTCTACGGACTCGATGCAGATTTCAGCTGGCAGGCGACGGAGGCGCTGTCCGTAACAGGCGGCCTCACCCTGCTCGACACCGAAATCGACCAGACGTCAGACATTGGTGGCAATGCCGGAACTTTCGATGGCAATCCCCTGCCCTTCGCGCCTGAGACGTCAGCCACGCTTGGCGGACGATACGATTTCACGCTGGCTCCCGAAGTCACGGCGCACGTCTCGCTCCACGCCAAATACCGCAGCCGGTATTATCTGGACCCGGAAGGCCTGGAAGTGCGCTCGCAGGATGGCTTCACGACGGTACAGGCCGAAGCGGGTGTCCGGCTGGAGGAGCGCGGCATCGACGTGACGGTCTGGGGCCGCAACCTGACGGACGAGGACTACGCCCTCTCCGGCTATGGCTTCATCGGCTATGACACGTTCCGCTCGGACCCGCGCATCTATGGCATCCGGGTCGGCTACAGCTTCTAGCGGCAGCTCTCCCGGTCAAACCGCATGGCGACGAAATTGACGGGGTCTCCATTGGAATAGTTGAGCGCGTAATAGGGTTCCGACTCCGTGATGCAGAGGCCCATGCCGCGGGCCTGATCGCGCAGGTGCTCGACTTCCTCGGCAATTGGCGGTTCGGCTTTGCGGTCCTCATAGTTCACGAGATACACGACCGGATAAGCGCGCTCATCCGTCGGCAGGTCCAGCGGCGTTTCCGGCGGGTGGGTATTCTGTGTTCCCATGGTCAGGATGTAGGAAGGCTCCGCATATCCAAGCGCAAGAATGCGCTCAGGCGGCGTCATCGCGCACGCCTCGCCCGGAACACCGCACACATCCTTCAGCGCGAGACGCGCCGTCTCCGTCGGCTGAACCCAGACCTGGCTTGGCAGCATGAAGATGCGGATATGCCAGCCGATGACAAAGGCTGCCGCCACGCCGAGCGCGATGGAAAGGGCCATCCGGGCACGGCTGAACTCAATCGCTGCCGCGCCGCAGAGCGCGAACGCCGCCCACCAGAGCCAGACCGGAAACTGCCGATAGGCCTGCCACGTCTCCAGCACATCGGCGTCGGAGGCGGTGGTGAAGTCACCGGCCGCTTCCGCCATGAAGGTGTGTGTGACCCCCGGATAGGAGACCGCCAGCAACAAGACCGCGCCCAGCCCGAACAGCGCGAGCGAAAGCCAGCGCGACACCGGCATCTTCACCCCGTCCATCAGGCGCACGGCGGCATACCCGCAGAGTAGCGCCATCCCAGGATAGGCTGGCAGGATGTAGTGGCTGAGCAGGGTCGGCATCAGCTCGAAGAAGGCATAGGTCAGCAGCGTCCATGCCAACAGAATGCGCAGGCCTTTCACCTCCGCCGGCGCTTCCGGCGAAACCGGCGCGCGTTGCCACCAATCGTCCCGTGTCGAGAGGAACCAGAACACGAGCAAGAGCACAGCCGGATAGGCAACTTTCACCCCATTTGCAGCGGTCTTCGGCAGGACAAGAGACAGAAGCAGGGTTACTCCCAGCAATGCGCCTCCAACCATCAGTCCCGGCCAGCCTTTGCGCGCCACAGTCGCCTGCCGCACGTCCTTCCAGCCGGCGACCAGACCCGGCACGATCAGCAGGATCGCCGGGAAGGACCAGATCGGCAGATGGGTCAGGTGATAGAAAGGCCAACCGCCATGGCCTTCGGACGCGCCCGTGAACTTGTCTTTCAGATCCTTGCCGACGGCGCCTTCGAGGAACTCCCCGCTCGTCGCCACCTGAACCCAGGTGAACCATGGCAGCACCAGCACCACAAAGAGGAACGGACCCGGCCACCAGAGGAGCGGGCGCCACCAGTCGCCCCCCTTTCCGTTCTCCGCCCGGCCCCAGACCCAGGCCCCCAATCCGGCATAGGCGGCGACCATGGGCGTGACCGGCCCCTTGATCAGAAAGCCCAGCCCCATGGCGAGCCAGAAGAGGAGCGCCATCTGTTTCGACTGGTCATTGCGGACGTAAAGCCGCCCAAGCGCGCCGATCCCCCACGTCGTCAGGAAAACGAGCACCGCGTCCGTCTTCGAAATATGCGCTTCGGACGTCAGCAGCAGCGTCGATCCGAACAGGGCCGCACCAAGGAACGCCGCGCGCCGGCCCACCAGAGGGATACCGCACCAGAAGCAGGCCATCGCCGCGAGGCTTGCCCCGATCCAGCTCGGGAAGCGGTAAGTCCAGATCTGCTTGGCTTCGGGCCCGGTGAAGACCGCAGTCGAGGCTGCCTGCAGCCAGTGGATCCCCGCCGGCTTCTTGTTGCGCAGCTCGTCCTGGTACTGGATGCGGATATAGTCATGCTCCTCCAGCATTTCCTTGGAGGCCTGGGCGAACCGGCTCTCGTCTCGGTCCAGCGCCGGCAGCATGAAGACACCCGGCGCAGCGGCACAGAAGGTGATCAGGAAGAGGGCGACCCAGGCTTTCCAGCCGGTCGAAAGGCGGTCGAGCAATGTCATGGCCCCTCCTCTAACCGGTTCGGACCGCTTCGTCTTGCGCTTTTGGGCGCAAGCGCCGGTGTCAGCGGCAGGTGAAGCGCAGGGCTCGCCTTTCGCCGTAACGCTCTGTATGACGCGAAGACTTTTTTCGAGCGCCGGTTTGGGGGGCGCATCAGCAGAAGGGATCTGGAATTGGACCAGGCTCTTGAGTTTTCCGTCGTCGTCCCGGTGCACAATGAATCCGGGAATGTCGCGACCCTGATCGGCGAAATCGCCAAGGCCCTCGACGGACGCGCCTATGAAATGGTGTTCGTCGACGACGCCTCGACCGACGATACCCGCGCCCAGCTGGTGGAACTGAAGTCGGAATTCCCGATGCTGCGCGTTCTCGGCCACCGCAAGAATGCCGGCCAGAGTCGTGCGATCCGGTCCGGCATTCTCGCCGCGAAGGCACCGGTCATCGGCACGCTGGACGGCGACGGCCAGAACGACCCGGCCGACCTGCCAGACCTCTACCGCCAGCTGACCCGCCCGAATGCGCCTGAACAGCTGAAGATGGTGATGGGCCGCCGGGCCAAGCGCAAGGACACCGCCTGGAAACGCTTCGGCTCGCGCTTCGCCAACAATATCCGCAAGCGCATGCTCAAAGATGACTGCGATGACAGCGGCTGCGGCATCAAGGTGATGAAGCGGGTGTCCTACATCCAGCTCCCCTATTTCGATCACATGCACCGCTACATGCCTGCCCTGATGCGCGCCGAAGGGTTCGATGTCGAATACCGGGACGTCAATCACCGCGAACGCGGGACGGGCAAATCGAACTATACGAATTTCGGCCGCCTGAACGATGCGCTGTCGGATCTTCGCGGCGTCACCTGGCTGATCCGCCGCCGCCGCAATCCGGGCGGCGCAGACGAAATCTGAGCCCCACACAATTCATGGACAGGCCGCCTGCAAATCGCCCGATTTGCGGGAATACTGGTGGTTAAGGCCGTGGGGGTTTTTTCCTCGCCTCACCGGATACTATCCGGTACACCTCGTGTTAACACGCGCTGAGCGACGGGTTAGTGAACATGAAAAAGGACACACAGGCAGCCGTTGTTGGCGGCTTTATCGCCAGGAACAGACGGCAGAATGCCGGGTCCCGCAGCAGCACCGAAAAGGGGTATTTGATGCGTGCAATCTTCGGAATCTTTCCGCTACTGGTCGTGCCGGTGGCCCTGTACAACCTTCTGGCCGTCATGGCCGGTGGCCCGGCCACCACGACCAACGAACTGGGCCAGATTGTTGCCAGCGACTCTGCCCCGCTTCAGGCCGTGCTGAACGAGACCTTCTTCTCGCTGCCGATGATTTCCGGCGTCAAATGGGTGCTGACCCAGGGTGACGCGATCCTGCTCCTCTCGATCGTCTTCCTGTTCCTTGAAATCCTGAAGTCGACCAGCACCGGCACCTCGACCATCATCAATCACGCGATTTCGATGATGTTGTTCATCCTCTGCCTGATCGAATTCCTGCTGGCACCGAACTTCGCGACGTCCACCTTCTTTATCCTGATGTCGATGACGCTGCTGGATGTCCTGGCCGGCGTGGTGGTGACCATCGTGTCCGCCCGGCGCGATTTCGGGGTGGATCACGGCTGATCCGATACGGATACCGGACACAGAAAAGCCCGCTCAATCGAGCGGGCTTTTTCGATTTCACTGCAGGCCTGCGGCCTAGTCCTTGCGGTAAAGCTCAGCCAGCTGGTCCTGGATGGCGGACATTTGCGCCTGCATGTTGGCGAGGGCCTCGGCCTGCATCTCCATCATGGAGCCGCCCGCCGACGATGAGCCAGGCTTTTCCGGCTTAGCTGTGCTGTAAAGCGTCGGCATGAACATCTTCATGGCCTGTTCGAACATCGCCATGTTCCGGCGGGCCTGCTTCTCGAACATGGTCATCGGATTGGCCGCCTTGTGCCATTCCTTCTGAGCCTCGGCGAACGAATTCATCGACATGTCGAGGAAGGCCGGCAGGAAGGTCTGCGCGCCGCCGCCATAGAAGCCGATCAGCTGGCGCAGGAAGTTCAGCGGCAAGGCGCCTTCGCCTTTGGTTTCCTGTTCGAAGATGATCTGGGTCAACACCTGACGTGTCAGGTCTTCTCCCGTCTTGGCGTCACGGACCTCGAAATCCCGGCCCTCGCGCACCAGTTCGGACAGGTGATCGAGTGTCACATAGGATGAGGTCGACGTGTCGTAGAGGCGCCGGTTTGCGTATTTCTTGATGATGATTGGCTCCGAAGAGCCTGTCCCTTTGACCATTTTCAACCCTCGGCTTTCCTCAGCGGGAAAGCAATTTTTGTGCTATGCGGTACAATCTCGCATAAATTCTGCATGCGACCAATGCGCTATTGAAGTTTCTGCAACAGTAACGCTAAGCATGTTGCAGTGCAAAAAATCCAGGGAGGAGCACCCATGTCCAAAACGGTTCTGGTCACCGGCGGTACCCGTGGTATCGGCCACGCCATCAGCGCAGCCATGGCGAAAGCCGGCTACAAGGTAGCGGCAAACTTTGCTGGCAACGAGGAAGCCGCCAAAGCGACCGCCGACGAACTCGGCATCCATGTCTACAAGTTCGACGTCGCCGATTATGACGCTGTCGGCGCCGGTATCGCCGCAATCGAAGCTGATCTGGGCCCCATCGACATCGTCGTCAACAATGCCGGTGTGACGCGGGATGCGCCGTTCCACAAAATGACAAAAGACCAATGGCAGCAGGTGATCGACATCGATCTGACCTCCGCTTTCAATGTCACCCGCCAGGTGTGGGACGGCATGCGCGAGCGCAATTGGGGCCGCGTCATCAACATCTCCTCCATCAATGGCCAGAAGGGCCAGTTCGGCCAGGCGAACTATTCCGCCGCCAAGGCCGGCCTGATCGGCTTCACCAAGGCGCTGGCCCAGGAAGGCGCCAAGAAGGGCATCACCGTGAATACGGTCTGCCCGGGCTATATCGACACTGAAATGGTGCGCGCGGTGCCTGAGAAGGTCCTGGAAGGCATTATCGCGACGATCCCGGTCGGCCGCCTCGGCAAACCGGAAGAAATCGCCTCCATGTGCGCCTATCTCGCCAGCGACGATGGCGCGTTCATCACCGGCGCAACGATGACGGTGAACGGCGCGCAGTACATCGCCGGCTGATCCCGTCCCAATCCGGAACAAAGAAACGCCCTCCCCTGCCGGGAGGGCGTTTTTTCATGTCAGCCCATGCTCATGGCATGATCATACCGGACTATCCCGTGCCCCGGCATGACCTCTCATGACCATGCCGGACCATAACGGACTATACCGGATCAGACCGTCAGGACGATCTTGCCGAAATGTTTCTGGCTCGCCTGATGCGCGAATGCGTCGGCGATCTTGTCCAGCGGGAAGGTCGAGTCGATCACCGGCTTGATACCGCTCGCCTCGATGGCGTCGATCATGTCTTCCTGCATCCGGCGCGACCCGACCGTGATGCCCGACACGGTGATATTGCGCGAGAAGAGCGCCGCCGTCGGCACTTCGCCCGATACGCCGGTCAGGACACCGATCAGCGAAATATGCCCGCCCGGACGGCAGGCGGCGATGGACTGCGCCATGGTGCCCGGCCCGCCGATCTCGACGACTTCATCGACACCGCGGCCGCCGGCCAGCTTGAACGCCTCGGCACCCCAGTCCGGTGTTTCCTTGTAATTGATCACGTGATCGGCGCCGAGGGCTTTCAGCTTTTCCAGCTTCTCCGGCGAGGACGAGGTGGAGATCACCCGGCAGCCAGCCGCCTTGGCCAGCTGCAGCGCGAAGATCGACACGCCGCCGGTGCCCTGCGTCAGCACCCAGTCGCCTGCCTTGAGCCCGCCTTCGGCGAACATGCCGCGCCAGGCTGTGAGCGCCGCACACGGAAGGGTCGCCGCCTCCTCGAAGGTCCAGCCTTCCGGGATGCGGGTGAAGGCGGTTTCGGGGGCGGCCACCAGTTCCGCGCCGAACCCGTCTGCGCCGTCACCGGGGACAGACTGGAAGCCAGCCGCCTCGATCTGGCCGGATTGCCAGCCGGGGAAGAACAGCGAGAGGACCTTGTCGCCCACTTTCCATTTCGTGACGCCTTCGCCCACAGCGACGACTTCGCAGGCGCCGTCCGACATCGGGATACGGCCATCCGGTGTCGGGATGCCGCCCATGACGACGACGAAGTCGTGATAGTTGAGGCTGGACGCGCGCACGCGCACCAGCACTTCACCATGGCCCGGTTTCGGATCGGGACGCTCTTCAATGACGAGATTACCGGGTCCGCCCGGCTTCTTGACGGCTGCGACTTTCATGGGGTGTTCCTCCTGATTTTGGGAGGAAGGGAGCGGTCCCGCCCTAGGGTAAGTCAAGCGGAACCGGCCAGAGTCCGGGATCAGATCAGGCGTTTTGTGCCATGGCCGCGATCCGCTCTTCGCGGAGCGTCTTGCGGCGCACTTTGCCGGCATCGTCACGCACGGCTTCACTGACATATTCGAAGCTCTTCGGAATCTTGTAGCGCACCAGCATCGTGCCGAGATGGGCCAGCATGTCGGCCTCGTCCACCGCCCCTTCCGGACGGCAGATGACGGCGTGGAGCCGCGCGCCCATGTCCTCGTCCGGCAGGCCGATCACGGCAGACGACTGCACGCCCGGATAGGCATCGATCGCCGCTTCGACTTCGGCCGGATAGATGTTCGCCCCGCCAGACAGGATCATGTCCGACAGGCGGTCGGTCAGGTAGAGATAGCCGTCTTCATCGAGATAGCCCATGTCGCCGAGGCTTTCCCAGCCGCCGTCGAGGGATTTGGCTTCCGCGCCGATATAGCGATAGGTCGTGCCCGCCCCTTCCAGGGGGCGCATGAAGATTTCGCCGACTTCACCGGGCGGCAGGATCTTGCCGTCCTCGTCGACGACGATCATCTCGCACGCCTCGACCGGCTTGCCGACGGAGCCCTTGTGTTCCATCCACTCCGTACCCTGAATCATCGTCGTGCCCTGCCCTTCGGTACCGGCATAGAGCTCCCAGATCACATCGCCGCCGAGCCATTCGATGAAGCATTCCTTCAGCCAGGCCGGGCACGGCGCAGCCAGGTGCCAGAGCGCCTTCAGGCTGGAGAGGTCATAGCCATTGCGCACATCTTCCGGCAGCGCCCAGATGCGGCGCATCATGGTCGGCACGGTGTAGACGACATCCACCTTCAGGCGCTCGATCGTGGCCAGCGTCTTCTCCGCGTCGAAGCGCGTCGTGATGCCGACCGTGCAGCCTTTGAAGAGGGCGATCATCGCCCACATGAACGGGCCATTGTGGTAGAGCGGGCCGGGGATCAGCATGGCGCCCTGAACCGGGATTTCCAGATAGGGCAGGTCCGGATCCCACGCCGCCGGGATCTTGGACACGATCAGCTTCGGCCGCCCGGTGGACCCGCCGCTGGTCATTGCCTTGATCGATGCGGCCATGCGTTCGGGGAGTTCCGTATCCGGAAGAGCAGCATCCGGCTCGTAATTTTCCGGCACGGACGGCGTGTCGCCATATTCGCCCGCCGGGACGCCAACGACCAGGGACGGCTTGCCCAGTTCCACGATCTGGTCGCGCTCATGTTTCGGAAGACGTGCAGAGATCGGCTGTGGCGTGGCCCCCGCTTTCCAGGTGGCAAGGCAGGCCTCGAAGAATTCGATCCCGTTCGGCAGGGCGATGGTGACGAAATCATCCTGCTTCACGCCCAGCTTTTCATAGGCCCGCGCCAGACGGTTCGTCCGCTTGTCGAGTTCAGACCAGGTGATCTGAACTCCTTCATGATCAATCGCGGCGCGGTCCGGCTGTTGCCCCGCCCAGAATGCCAGAATGCGTGAAAGCGTGATGATCGCCACAGGTTTCCTCCTAACCCCAGTCTGAATTTTCTTGTCTATATATCCGCACGTTTCAGGAGGCGTTGGAACCCCTCCCAGAACTCCGCGCGCTTGTCGTCTGTTTCCATCAGGATCTCATGCATCGCCCCTTCAACCGTGACGTGCTCGCAGTCCGGCAGGCGTTTGCAGATGGTCGTGTGGGTCGAATTGTCGACCAGCTGCTCTTCGGAAGCCGAGGCAACGAAAACCGGAATGGTCACCGTGCTCAACGTCTTCGCTTTGGTGAAGCGCGCGAGAATATCGAGCGAGGCGCCCAGCCAGCCCCAGGTGACGGGGCCAAGTTCCAGATCCGGCTTCGCATCGACCAGGTCGCGCTGCAGCTGCCAGTGTTTCCTGTCATGGGTGACGATGTTCGTCTCGAACGCTTCCGGCGGGCCGGGCTGAACTGCATAATCACCCGACCGGCCGGTCGCGCGCATCGCCCAGACGAGATAGCGCATGCCGAAAAATCTCGATTTGATGCCCCACATCGGCGCACAGAACGCTGCGGCATCCACCTTCACAAGACCATCCGCGATGGCGGCCAGCGCAATTGCCCCGCCCATCGAATGGGCCAGCGACACGTGAGGCCGCGGCAGCCGGTCATCCAGCGCCTCCAGCCCATTGGCGAGGGCGCCCATGAAGGTCTCGAACCGGTCGATATGGCCCTTCTTCGTATCGTCAAGCAGGCGTTCCGACAGGCCCTGCCCCGGCCAGTCGAGAATGACGACGGCAAAGCCCATCGCCTGCAGCTCATGGCCGACCTCGAAATATTTCTCGATGAATTCGGTCCGCCCCGGACAGACGATCACCGTGCCGCGCGGCTTGTCCGGTGCCAGCGCCGGGGCGACACAGGCGCGCAGGGCCCGGCCGCCCGTGCCCTTGAACCAGACGATCTCGGCCCCCTTCGGCGGCGGATTGCCGGGGACCAGGACGAATTCGGTATCCGGCGGCGAAGGCGTGTCCATGTATATTTATCCCAGACGGAAAAGGCCGCCCGCAGGGTGTCCCGGGGCGGCCTGACCTGTCAAACCCGAAGGGCTGCTCGCCTTAGGAGAGCGCCTTCATCAGGCTTTGAAGCTGCATGGCAACCGACATGTCGCCTTCAACTTTCAGTTTCCCCTGCATGAAGGCCATCGTGGCGTCGAGGCCTCCGGAGGCAATCTTCTTGAAATCTTCCCAATCCACCTTGATCGTCGCATCGGCTGCGTCGTCGGAATTGTTGGCCACGCCGTTGAGGCCGTCGATGAACAGTTTGCCGGCATCGCCGAAGTCAAACTTCACTTTTTTCTTGAAGTCGCCGCCTGCGGAGACAGCGGAATTTGCCTTGGACGTGAGTTCTGCGAGATCCATGAGATTCCTCCTTGGGATGGATTTGCAGCGATAAAGCAGACCCCCGGTACGAAAATCAAGGAAAAGCTGTGTGACATTCCGTACCGTAATGGGGGCTTTCAGTTGCACAGCCTCCAACTGGGATTCTTTCATTCTGCAATCTGAGCCTGCTTGACGTTGCGCCGGGGAAGCGTGGAAGGTCGCAGCATGAGCTGGGAAAAATCGATTGAGGAACTCCGCCGCCGGGAACGGCTGGCCGAGAAGATGGGCGGCGAAGAGCCGGTCGAACGCCAACGCGGACGCGGCAAGCTGACGGTCCGCGAACGGGTCGCCTTCCTGGCAGACCCCGGCAGCTTCCATGAGATCGGCAAGATCTCCGGCCGGGCGACCTATACCGCAGACGACGAGCTTGAGAGCTTCCTGCCCGCCAGTTCCGTCACCGGACGGGCGACGCTGGACGGACGGCCCACCGTGATCCTCGCCGATGACTTCACCGTGCGCGGCGGCGCATCGGATGCCTCGATCTGGCAGAAGATGGTCCAGATGATCAAAATGGCGGCCGAGTATCGCATGCCGCTGGTGCAGATGATCGACGGCACGGGCGGCGGCGGATCGGTCAAGGCGCTGGAGAAAGACCCGCGGACCTATATTCCCGAAACGCCGGGCTGGAACGAGATCGTCCACGGCATGACGCAGGTACCGTTCGTGTCGCTGGCGCTCGGCCCCTGCGCCGGCATGGGCGCGGGCCGTGTGGCGGCGAGCCATTTCTCGGTCATGGTGAAGGAGCTCAGCCAGGTCTTCGTGGCCGGGCCGCCGGTGGCCATCGCACTCGGCGAGAACGTCACCAAGGAAGAACTCGGCGGCTGGAAGATCCAGGCGCAGAACGGCACGGTGGACAATGTCGTCGACACCGAGGCCGACGCCTTCATCGCGGCGCGGCGTTTCCTGTCCTACCTGCCCCCGTCCGTACACGACCTGCCCGAGCGCACCGCCCCGGCCGACCATCCCGACCGGAAGGAAGAGAGCCTGCTCTCCATCGTGCCGACCGATGGCAAGACGCCCTACAAGCCGCGCAAGATCATCGACGCCGCGGTCGACCATGGCAGCTTCTTCGAGATCGGCAAGGAATGGGGCCGTGGTATCGTCACCGGCCTCGCCCGGATCGACGGGTATCCGGTCGGCATCCTGGCAGGTGACCCCTTCTTCCTGGATGGCGCGTGGACGGCGGATGTCTGCGACAAAGTCACACGGCACATGGATCTCTGCTCCATGTTCCACCTGCCGGTCATTCACTTTGTCGACTGCCCCGGCTTTGCCGTTGGCGTGAAGGCGGAAACGGCGGGCGTGACCCGCGCAGGTGTGCGCGCCATGACGGCGGTCTACCAGGCGGATGTGCCGGTGTGCTCCGTGGTCATCCGCAAGGCGTATGGCCTTGCCGGGTCGGCCATGATGAACCAGTCGAAGACAAAGTGGCGCTATTGCTGGCCAAGCGGCGACTGGGGCAGCCTGCCCATGGCGGGCGGCATCGAGGCCGCGTTCCGCAAGGAACTGGCCGAGGCCGAAGACCCCGACGCGCTGAAGGAGCAATTGTACCGGAAATTCGAGGCCATCCGCTCACCTTTCCGCACGGCGGAAAGTTTCCTTGCGGAGGAAATCATCGATCCGCGCGATACGCGGCCCTTGCTGGTGGACTTCATTCACCATGCCTGGCGGGTCCTCGAACCCGGCGAGCGCAAGGTGGGCTACCGGCCCTGACCGAAGCCAGGGCCGGGGCCCGGCTTCCCCCTTAGATCGAGGTCAGGACTTCCTTGGCTGCTGCGTGGCACTTCTCGATCTCGTGGTCGAGGCCGACGCAGATGCGCGAATAGTTCGGCAGGTCGGCCCAGCGCGACCCGACCACGCGCACGCCGCGGTCCAGCATTTTTGCTGCAAAGTCCGCAGCCGGCATGCCGACGTCCATATAGATGAAGCTGCCCTGCGGATCCGGCGCGATCGGGCGGCCGAGGTCCGCGGCCATGGCAACCAGCTTCTGGCGTCCACGGATGTTCTTGGCGCGCATCTCTTCGAAATAGGCCGTGTCGTTGAGGCTGGCGATGCCGGCGACCAGCCCCAGATGGTTGACCGAAGACAGGCGGCCAGTCATGCGCATGTCCATCGCCATGTCAGCCGGCATGATGCCGTAGCCGAGACGCTGGCCAGCCATGGCGTAGAGTTTCGAGAACGTCCGTGCCACGATGACGTTCTTGCCTTCGGCAACATAGCTGCTCATCCCATTGTTCGGATAATCGTCGGACAGGTCCAGATAGGCCTCGTCGATGAAGACCGGGACTTTCGGGCTGACCTCTTCAACGAACGCCTTGAGCGTTTCGGTCGGGATGGTCTTGCCGGTCGGGTTGTTCGGGTTGCAGAGATAGACGGCGCCCGTATCCGGGCCGACGCGGGCTGCGATGGCTTCCATGTCATAGCCCATGTCCTGGGTCAGCGGCATGTAGACGACTTCGGTGCCGGCCTGCTCGGCCACGCGCGGCACACCTTCATAGGTGATGGCGGAGGTGATGATCTTGCCGCCCTTCACATTCACCCAGTCGGAAAACGCTGCAAGGATCGGGGATGAGCCGTTGGTGACAACGATCTGGTCAAGCTCGACGCCTTCGCGCTCGGCGATCATCTTCGCGAATTCCATCGTCTTCGGATAGGCGTAGCGATTGATGTTCGTGAGTTCGGCTTTCATGGCCTCGACAGCCATCGGCGACGGGCCGAACGGGTTTTCGTTCGCCGACATGATCGCCAGCGCATTCGGGTCGACCGCATCATTGGCCGGTGTCGCGGCGACGGCGGTTTCCGAACACGCCGCCAGGGCGGACGCCGCGCCGACAGCGCCGACGCCGGCCAGCTTCATCAGGCTGCGGCGGGAAGGGTTGAAGAGCGGTTCGCGGGATAATCTGGTCATGACCTTGGGTCCTTAAGAATGGTCCGGAGGGTCCCTCACCGTGGCTGGAAGACCGGCGCACCCTCCGTGGCGCCGGATGTACCGGAACGTTCTGCCGCGCCTGCAGCATCGGCAACACAAAGGTCGCCCGGCGAGGGAATCGGCCGGCAATTGCTTCCTCGCTGACCAGATTCGCCCGTGAGGTAGGCGCAATTGCAGGCTGCGGTGATCCGTCCGCCGCAATTTTCCGCCTTGTGAGCGGAATCTTGCCTTTTTCCGCGTTTCATGTGGGAGATGCGTCCAGTGGAGGGACACACATGAAAACCAAAACACTTCGCATCGCCCTATCGGCGCTCACCTTGTCGGCCATGGGCCTGGCGGCCTGCGGCGGGCCCGGCGCATCACGGGAGTCTGCCCGGCCAATGAGCGCGCCCCCTCCCCCGGTCGAAATGTCGATGGGCGCGCTATATGCCGACGAAGACCAGATAAATATGGCAGAGCCGGAAGCTGGCGGCGAATCCGTTGCCCAGCAATACATCGCCTATTCCCACTCTGTCGGCATGCGCCTTCCCGTCAACGCGATCGAGCCGGCGCTGCAAGGCCATATCGACGCCTGCAACAAGGCCGGCCCCACGGTCTGCATGGTGACGAATTCCTGGATGAATGCCTATTCGGAGGACGAAGCCTCCGCCTCGCTGAACCTGCGCGCGACGCCGGCCTGGATCGACGAGTTCCTGAGCGGCGTCGAGGCCGAGGCCAAAGCGGCGAAAGGCGAAATCACCAATCGCCAGACCACGGCCGAAGACCTGACCGTCTCCATTATCGATACCGACGCCCGGCTGAAGGCGCAGCAGACGCTGCAGGCCCGGCTGGAACAATTGCTCGCCGACCGGCCCGGCAAACTGGGCGAGTTGCTGGAAACCGAGCGCGAACTGGCCCGCGTCAACGGAGAGATCGATTCGCTGAAATCGACCCTCGCCGCGCTGCGCCTGCGCGTCAGCATGAGCCAGCTTTCCATCGGCTACGAGACCAAGCGCAATCCGGTCTCGCAGGGCGCGCTGGAACCGCTGGCCCGTGCCTTCGGGGATTTCTTCTACAATCTGTCGAGCGCGCTGGCCGCCGTGATCACGGCCTTTGCCGTCGGCCTGCCCTGGCTGATCCTGATCGGCGTGTTCGTCTGGATCTGGCTGAAACTGATCTGGCCGCGCGTCCGCCGCAAGAAGAACTGATCCCTCGACCCAAGAAGAAAGCCCCGCAGAACGGTCTGCGGGGCTTTCCTTATATTGGAGGGGAAAAAGGATCAGGCCTTTGCGGCGACCTTCTTCTTGGCCTTCGGCTTGGTGCGGCCGAGCAGGATGTGCTCGATCTCCTTCGGCACGACCATCAGCATGTCGTGGACCGAGCGATCCCAGTCATCGAGGATTTCCTTGCCGCGGACAGAACCCGTGCGGCGGACATGTTCCTCGATCAGCGCCTTGGCCTCGCCGATATGCTCGGTCGGCATTTCCGGCAGCGGGTACCAGTCGATCGAATCCGGGTTGGCGACCCGTTCGAACCGGTTCGTCGGATCCCAGATGAAAGCGGCCCCGCCCGTCATGCCGGCTCCGAAATTGTCGCCGATAGGCCCGAGGATCACCGCGCGGCCATTGGTCATGTACTCGCAGCCATTCGCGCCGCAGCCTTCGACCACGGTCTTCGCGCCGGAGTTCCGGACCGCGAAGCGCACGCCTGCCGTACCCGAAGCGAATAGCTTGCCGCTGGTCGCGCCATAAAGGCAGGTGTTGCCGATGATCGCATCGCCGGACGCCGAGCGGCGGTCTTTCGGACGCGGCGCCACGACGATGGACGCCCCCGACAGGCCCTTGCCGACATAGTCATTGGCATCGCCGATGACTTCCAGCAGCAGGCCCTGCACCGAGAACGCGCCGAGCGACTGCCCGGCCGAACCTTCGAGCCGGATATGCAGGCGGCCTTCCGGCAGCGCATGCATGCCGAATTTGCGCGTGATGGCAGAGCTGGACCGCGTGCCGATGGCGCGCATCGTGTTCTGCACGTCGTATTCGAGCTGCATCTTCTCGCTGCGCTCGAAGAAGGGCTCAGCATCGCGCAGGATCTGGGCGTCGAGCGTATCCACCACTTCTTCCCGGTGGGTTGGCTGGTAGACGATCGGCTTGTCGGTATCGACCTGGACCAGCAGCGGGTTGAGGTCGAGGTCGTCGAGATGCGTCGCGCCGCGGCTGACCTGGGCCAGCAGGTCCGTGCGGCCGATGGCTTCGTCGAGAGACTTCAAGCCGAGCGAGGCGAGGATCTCGCGGACGTCTTCGGCGATGAAGCTCATCAAATTGACGACCTTCTCCGGCGTGCCGGTGAAGTGCGCACGCAGCGCTTCGTCCTGCACGCAGACGCCGACCGGGCACGTGTTCGAATGGCACTGGCGCACCATGATACAGCCCATGGCCACCAGCGACGCGGTGCCGATGCCGTACTCCTCGGCGCCCAGCATGGCCGCGATGACAATATCACGGCCCGTCCGCAGGCCGCCATCGGTCCGCAGGGTGACCTTGTCGCGCAGATTGTTGAGCGACAGGATCTGGTGCGCTTCGGCAAGGCCCATTTCCCATGGCAGGCCGGCGAACTTCACCGAGGTCTGCGGGCTGGCGCCTGTGCCGCCGACACCGCCGGCGATGAGGATGATGTCTGCTTTCGCTTTCGCCACACCGGCGGCCACGGTGCCGACGCCGGACTGGGCGACGAGCTTCACGCAGACGCGGGCTTCCGGGTTGATCTGCTTCAGGTCGTAGATCAGCTGGGCCAGGTCTTCGATGGAATAGATGTCGTGGTGCGGCGGCGGAGAGATCAGCGTCACACCCGGTGTCGCATGGCGCAGGCGCGCGATGAACTCGGTCACCTTGAAGCCGGGCAGCTGGCCACCTTCGCCGGGCTTGGCGCCCTGGGCCACCTTGATCTCGATCTCGCGGCACTGGTTCAGATATTCCGCCGTCACGCCGAAACGGCCCGACGCGATCTGCTTGACCGACGAGTTCATATTGTCGCCGTTCGGCAGCGGGCGGTACCGGGCACGGTCTTCCCCGCCCTCGCCGGACACCGACTTCGCACCGATCCGGTTCATGGCGATGTTCAGCGTGCCATGCGCCTCGGGGCTGAGCGCGCCAAGCGACATGCCGGGCGTCACGAACCGTTTGCGGATTTCGTTGATCGACTGAACCTGCGTCAACGGCACGGCCGGCAGGACATGTTTGAAGTCCAGAAGGTCGCGCAGCTGGATCGGGTTGCGGGCCTCCAGCGCATCCGCAAATTTGCGGTACACCGAATAATCACCCGTGTTGCAGGCGGTCTGCAGCGTGTGGATCAGCTGGCCGTCGAGGGCATGCGGCTCGTCATTGGCGCGCAGGCGGTAGAAGCCGCCCACGGGCAGCGAGATCACATCCTCGTCGAAGGCCATTTCGTGGCGGACGAGGGCGTTCTCTTCGAGGCCCGCGAGGCCAAGACCGGAGATACGGCTGCTCATGCCGGGGAAATAGTCCGCCACCAGCGCGCGGGAGAGGCCCAGCGCCTCAAAATTATAGCCGCCGCGATAGGAGGAAATGACCGAAATGCCCATCTTGGACATGATCTTCAGCAGACCAGCCTCAACCGCCGCCTTGTAGTTCAGCACACAGTCGCCGAGCGACATGTCGCCATAAAGACCCCGGGCATGCCGGTCCGTAATCGCATCCTGTGCAAGATAAGCGTTCACGCAGGTGGCGCCCACGCCGACGAGCACGGCAAAGTAATGCGTATCCAGACATTCGGAAGACCGCACCGTGATGGAGCAGAACGTCCGAAGGCCCTGCGCGACAAGATGCGAATGAACCGCGCCGGTTGCGAGGATCATCGGGATGGCCGTGCGGCTGGCGGACTGGTACTGGTCTGTCAGCACGATATGCTCGCGGCCTTCGCGCACGGCGTCTTCCGCTTCCTGACGGATACGCGAGAGCGCCTCTTTCAGCGCGCTGCCGTCATTGGTGACGTCTTCGGCCGGGAAGGTGCAATCAATTTCGGTATAGGATACGCCGAGCTTGGTCAGCAGGCGTTCATACATGCCATTGGTCAGCACCGGGCTTTCCAGCACGAAGACTTCCTGCTGCGACTTGTCCGTATCCAGCACGTTGCCGAGGTTCTTGAACCGCGTCTTGAGGCTCATCACGCGTTCTTCGCGCAAAGGATCAACCGGCGGGTTGGTCACCTGGCTGAAATTCTGCCGGAAGAAATGGCTCATCGGACGATAGTTGAAGGACAGCACCGCCGGGGCCGTGTCGTCCCCCATCGAACCGATGGCTTCCTTTCCGGACTCCACCATTGGCGACAGAATGAGTTCCAGCGTCTCCAGCGTGTAGCCTGCGGCCGTCTGGCGGCGCAGCAGGTCTTCCTTGGCGAACATGGGAGGCTCGTCGCCGGGACCGATTTCCGGTTCCAGCTCGGTCACAGCCGACAGCCACTCTTCATACGGCGCCTGGGCGGCGAGATGGTCGACGATGTCCTTGTGATCGTAGAACTTGCCCGTCTTCAGGTCCGCCGCGATCATGCCGCCGGCCGGGATCGAGCCCCGCTTGGCGACTTCATGATCGCCCAGCGGGCACATGCCGGTTTCGGAACCGACCGCGAGGATACCGTCCGTCGTCAGCGCATAGCGCAGCGGGCGGAGGCCATTGCGGTCAAGGCCGGCAATCGCCCAACGGCCATCATAGGCCGCAATGCCTGCCGGGCCGTCCCACGGCTCCATGACGGAGTTGCAGTAATCGTAAAGCGCCCGGTGCGCGAGCGGCATGACAGAGTCCCGCTTCGACCAGGCTTCCGGGATCAGCATGGCCTTCGCCATCGGCGCGGAGCGGCCGGACTTGCAGAGCAGCTCCCACACAGCGTCGAGCGCGCCGGAGTCGGACGTGCCATCCGGGATCACCGGCTTCACATCCTCGACATGCTCGCCATAGGTTTCCGAAACCATGCGGATCTCGTGGCTCTTCATCCAGTTCTTGTTGCCGCGTACCGTGTTGATCTCGCCATTGTGGGCGATCATGCGGAACGGCTGGGCGAGCGCCCATTGCGGGAACGTGTTGGTCGAATAGCGCTGGTGATAGATGGCGAATGCCGACGTGAACTGGTCGCTCTGCAGGTCGAGGTAAAACTTGTCGATGTCCTGCGCGAGGAACATGCCCTTGTAGATCAGCGACGCATTGCTGAGCGAGCAGATATAGAAACTCGGGATCGCCGCTTCGCGGGCCCGGCGCTCGATGCGGCGGCGGCAGATATAGAGCGCGCGCTCCAGTTCATCGCTGGACCGACCCATCGCATCGCGGAACATGATCTGCTCGATCGCCGGGCGCGTGTCCTTCGCCTTCTGGCCAATCACCGACACGTCGATCGGCGGCTGGCGCCAGCCATAGATATAGAAGCCGAAATGCAGCACTTCGGTCTCGACCAGCGTCCGGGCTGCTTCCTGAGCGGCGAAATCCGTACGCGGCAGGAAGATCTGGCCAACGCAGATCGGATCGTCTGTCGGCTTGTGGCCGGTGCGGGTGACGTGCTCGCGGAAAAATTCCTGCGGCACTTCCACACGGATACCCGCGCCATCGCCGGTCTTGCCGTCGGCATCGACCGCGCCGCGGTGCCAGACATTCTTCAGCGCCTTGATGCCCATCTCGACGATCTCGCGGCGCGGCTTGCCGTCCAGCGAGGCCACGAGGCCGACGCCGCAGGCATCGTGCTCGTCCAGCGGGTTGTAGGCATTCGCCTCGATCAGCCTGTCGCGATTGGCGAGATAGCGTTCGATCTCATTCATTTTTGTTCTCCCTGCAGACGGGCAAGAAATTCAGCGCCGGTCAGGCGCGGGGCATTGCCGGTAAAATCATAGTGGCCGGGCATTTCGTCGATGAAGATATGCTCGGCAAGTGTCAGGCGGCCCGGTTCGTCCAGGCTGCCGACCTGAACGAAATAGAGGTCGCGGACTTCCTTCAGGCGATAGAACAGGTTGCTGCCACACCCGGTGCAAAAGCCTCTCTCTGCCCACTCCGAACTGGCATACCATTTCACATGGTTTTCGCCGGAAATGTTCATGCCGACCATTTCGGTCGCCAGTCCGGGCCCGCCATTCCAGTGTTGACACATGTTGCAGTGGCAGACGCCGAACTCGCCGCCGTCCTTCAGTGTGCCTTCAAACTGAACGGCCCCGCACAGGCACCGTCCTTTCATACGCTCTGCCATGGCTATTCCGCAGCCACTTTCGCGGCGCGTGCGTCCTGTTTCATGGCCTGGTGCATGGCTTCTGCTGCGTCGCGGCCATCCTTGATGCCCCAGACGACGAGTGAAGCGCCGCGAACAATATCGCCGGCGGCGTAAACGCCCGGCAGGCTGGTTTCCATGGTCGAAAAGTCGACCTTCACCGCGCCCCAGCGGTTCACCGACAGGGCGGGTTCGTCGAACAGGGCCGGCAGGTCTTCCGGGTCGAAGCCCAGCGCCTTGATCACCATGTCGGCTTTGACATTGAAGGTCTCGCCGGTTTTCACCGGGCTCTGGCGGCCGGAGGCATCCGGTTCGCCCAGTTTCATCCGTGCGGAGCGCACGCCCTTGGCCTTGCCCTTGGTGTCGAGAATGGCCTCCGGGCTGGCGAGCCATTCGAACTTGACCCCCTCTTCCTCGGCATTCTGCACTTCGCGCTGGCTGCCCGGCATGTTGGCCCGGTCACGGCGATAGAGGCAGGTGACTTCCTTGGCACCCTGACGGATGGCCGTACGCACACAGTCCATCGCCGTGTCGCCGCCGCCAATCACGACGACGCGCTTGTCCTTCGCATCGAGCGTGCCGACATCGAATTCCGGCACGGCATCACCGAAGCCCTTGCGGTTCGATGCCGTCAGGTAGTCCAGCGCGGCATGTACGCCGTCCGCGCCGGAGCCCGGGCATTTCAGATCCTTCGCCGCATACACGCCGGTCGCGATCAGCACCGTGTCGTGCGTGTCGCGCAGCTTCTGCAGCGTCACCTTCTTGCCGACACGCGTGTTGAACTTGAATTTGATGCCGGAGTCTTCCAGCCGTTTGATCCGCCGCTCCACGACGTCTTTCTCGAGCTTGAAGCCCGGAATGCCATAGGTCAGCAGGCCGCCGCCCCGATCATACGCATCGTAGATCGTGACCTGGTAGCCCTTGCGCCGCAGCTGTTCGGCCGCGGCCAGGCCTGCCGGGCCTGCACCGATGATCCCCGCCGACTGCTTGCGTTCACGTACCGGTTTGACAGGTCCCACCCAGCCTTCCGCCCACGCAGTGTCCGTAATGTATTTCTCAATTGAGCCGATCGTCACCGTGCCATGGCCGGATTGTTCGATCGTGCAGATGCCTTCGCACAGCCGGTCCTGCGGGCAGATGCGTCCGCAGATTTCCGGCATGTTGTTGGTTGAGGATGAGACCCGCCAGGCCTCTTCCAGCCGGCCCTCGGCCGCAAGGCGCAGCCAGTCCGGAATATTGTTCTGCAGAGGGCAGCCCTGCTGGCAGAACGGCACGCCGCATTGAGAACAGCGGGATGCCTGCGTCTTGGCCGCATCCACACTGAATTCATCATAGATTTCAGCGAAATCCGTTGCCCGCTGTTTCGCACCACGTTTGCCCGGCATGGTGCGCGGTACGTGGATAAACTGCAGCATTCTTTCCGCCATATCGGCCTCCCGAACATTTGTACCGGGCATAGAACCAGAGCGCAGAAGCGGCAAGATGAATCTGCAAATCTGAATATCAGGATGATATTTATATGCGCAAATAGAGCAGATAGCACCATTCCGACCTTATCGGATGGGGCTAATAAATATCACATTGATATTGAGAAAAGCGCGTGCCTCTCTGATCAAACCAAACTAGACCTTCTCACGAAGCTCTGAAAGGCCAGCCCGTTGTCACTGCTACAGCTCGCCATCATCGCGACCCTCCAGGGGATCACCGAATGGCTGCCCATCTCCTCGTCCGCCCATGTCCTGCTCGCGTCCGACACGTTCGGGGTGACCGGCCAGGATGAGCTGCTGATCAATGCGGTCTCCAATCTCGGCACGCTGGCGGCCATGCTGATCTATTTCCGCAAGGATGTGATCCTCGCCTTCCTCGGCGGGTTTGAACTGCTGGCCGCGCCGGTCTCGAAGAAACCCCTCTCGCAGGGCGGACGCCTTGCGGCCTGCGTGATCGTGGCAACGCCCATCGCCCTCATCGCCGCCCTGCTCTACGAGGCCGTCCTGCCCCAGGGCCTGCAGGACATGATGCGCAGCGTCTACACCGTCGCCGGGGCGACCATCTTCTTCGGTGCCCTTCTCTGGTGGGCCGACGTTGCCGGCCCGCGCACGCGCAAGGAAGAGGACATGACCCTCGTCCATGCCGCGCTGATCGGCGCGACGCAGGCCATCGCCGCGATCATTCCGGGCACCAGCCGCTCCGGAATCACCATGACGGCCGCCCGCGCGCTCGGCTATGAGCGCACTGAAGCTGCTCGCATCTCCATGCTGATCGGCGCGCCGATCCTGGCCGCCGCAGGACTTTACGGTGCCTACGGTCTCTTCACCGCCGAAGCGGACGGCAGCGCCGTGTTGACCCTGCAGGACGGGCTGGTCGTGGCAGGCATCGCCTTTATCACCGGCCTCGCCTCAATCTGGGGGCTCATGGCCCTGCTCAAGCGGATGAGCTTCCTGCCCTTCGTGCTCTACAGATTCCTGCTGGGCGCCCTGCTCCTGCTCGGCTCTCCGCTGGTCGGCCTCTTCTAAGCATCTGAGATCTAACGGCTTTGTAATTGAACCGGCCTGCCGGGGCACGCGTTGCACTGGTCCTGACAATAATGAGGACCATGACAATGAACTATCGACATATCGCCGCCGTTTCCGCCATCGCCCTCGCCACGAGCCTCGGCGCGTGCGCCAATGCCGGCATCAACGAAGCGCAGGAATTTGCCGTCGATACGGCCCCGCAGCAGACCGAAATCCAGAAAACGGACACGGCCGCGCTGAACAAGCTGATCCCGGACTATATTGACGCCGCCGCGCTCTATAAGCGTGCCGCCGACATTCCGGACAAGGACCGCGAACTGAAGCCGATCCTGATCAAGCTTGCCCAGGAACGCCAGGCGGACCGCGAGCGCATGCAGAACCTCGTCGTCGCCATGGGCGGTGAACCGGCAGAGCTGGGCGAAGCGGTCGGCACCGGCCACCGCACCTTCACGGAGCTGCGCACGCTTGTCGCCGATGACAGCGAAGTGGCGGTGGAGGAAGTCCTGCGGGGCGAACGCTATCTGGAAGAACAGATCAGCTCGGTCCTGGCGGGCGATGTCAGCGACGCGACGGCCGGCATGCTGGAAGACATGCGCGAAGATACGCGCACCAAGATCACCCTGCTCGAAAAGATCGACGACGCCGTCTGATCACCTTCACATGCAAGAAAGCCGGCAGCCCTTACGGGTTGCCGGCTCTTTCTTGTCTGGGCTTGCCTCAGGCTTCGGACGCCTTGTGGAACTCGCCATAATCGCGGAAGCGCCAGAGATAGGTCGGCACGATCGCTTCCGGCGTTTCCAGCGTGGTCACGCCAAGGTCCGCCAGCGTCAGCGCATCGTCGGCCACGACATTGTCAGTCTTTAGCAGCTCGACCTGGTCGCCGGTGATAGGTGGCTGGCCGAGGAAGCCCCAGGAGAAGGGCGGAATGTAACGCCAGGTGGCGCCACAAAGGTAACCGATCGGCTTGGCCGCGAAGAATGGCAGCGTGATCTTGAAGCGCGGGCGCGAGATGGTGCTGCAGACGAAATCATAGATCTCGTTCATCGTGTAGACGCGTGGGCCACCCAGCTCATAGGTCTTGCCCCCGGTCGCTTCATCATCGACCGCCACGGCAATTGCCTCGGCCACATCGCCGGCATAGACCGGCTGCATCTTCGTCTTGCCGCCACCGATGGCTGGCATCAGCGGGGCCACGCGGGCCAGCTGGGCGAAACGGTTGAAGAACTCGTCTTCCGGCCCGAACACGACAGACGGGCGAAGGACCGCTGCGGTCGGGATCGCCTCGCGCACCGCGGCTTCGGCCTCAGCCTTGGTCTGGGCGTAGGCCGATTTCGATTCTGCATCGGCGCCAATGGCAGAGACCTGCACGAAACGGGTGATGCCTTTCTCTGCCGCGACTTCGGCCAGAAGCGCAGCGCCTTCGGCCTGTGTGGATTCGAAGGTCTGCTTGCCCTTTTCGGTGAGGACGCCAACCAGGTTCACAACCGCCGTGGCATCTTCCAGCGCGCGCTCGATCGAGGCGCGGTCACGGATGTTGGCCTGGGCGATATCGACCCAGCCCGGCGCACCAGCGAGGCGCACATCCCCGGCCAGATTCACACGGCGGCAGGCCACGCGCACGCGCCAGCCCTTTTTCACCAGCTCGCGGGCCGCGTAGCGCCCGATGAAGCCCGAACCGCCGAAAATGGTCACCAAGCCCTTGGTCATGTTGGTCAAACCCTGCCTGAACGTTTGATTTTCCGCCTTTCACCACACGCCGCCGGGCCTGTCCATGGCCCCCGTACGGGGCACAGCAGCGCACGCGCCATTGCACATAATGGCGGCAGGCGCGCCGTCAGGTGTGGTTGCTGGCAGGATGGCTCGCATTGAACCAGTCGGTGAAGGCGCGCTGCTCTGCCTGTGTCATGTGAAGGTAGAGCTTGGAACGGCGGTAAAGGATGTCGTCGGCGCTGCGCACGAATTCCTGATCGACCAGCCAGGCGACCTCGCGTTCGGTCAGGCCGCCGCCAAATTCCCGGCCGAGGTCTGCCAACGTCTCCGCATCGCCCAGCAGGTGCCGGGTGCGGGTGCCATAGGCGCGGGCGAGACGCGTCAGCAATTCGACCGGTAGGTGCGGATGCGTCAGGACGAGGCCGGAAAGGTAGGCCTCGAAGTTCGCCGCGGGAATATCGCCGCCCGGCAGGCTGGCGTGGCGCGTCCAGGTTTTCGGCAGGCCTTCGAACAGCGGCGCGAGTTCAGCCACCGCCTCTTCGGCCAGTTCCCGGTAGGTCGTGATCTTGCCGCCAAAGACAGAGAGGATCGGCGCGCCGCCTTCCGTCTCATAGTGTAGCACGAAATCGCGCGTCACCTTCGACGCCGAGGCTGCATGGTCGTCATAGAGCGGACGCACACCGGAATAGGTGGCGACGACATCGTCCGGCGTGATCTCGCGCTGATAGTATTCGCTGGCGCCTTTGCAGAGATAGTCGATCTCTTCCGGGCTGATCTCCACCTTGTCCTTGTTAGCGGTGTACGGAATGTCGGTCGTACCGATCAGCGTGAACTCGCCGCGCTCGTACGGAATGGCAAACATGATCCGGCCATCGGCATTCTGGAAGAAATAGGCATGCTCGCCGTCATGCCATTTCGGCACGATGATGTGGCTGCCTTTGACGAGACGGAGATGCGTGGCGTCATCCTGCGGGTCGGCAAGGTCGATGATCTCGTCCACCCAGCCGCCTGCGGCATTCACGACTGCCTTGAACTTGCGTGTCTCTGTTCCGGCTGCAGAAACCAGGGTGGCTTCCCAGTATTCCTTATGCCGGACCAGGTTCGTACACGCCGTGCGCGTCATCACTTCTGCGCCGCGCTCTTTTGCATCAACGGCGTTCAGCACGACAAGGCGAGAATCCTCGACCCAGCAGTCGGAATATTCGAAGGCCAACCGGAATTCATCCTTGAGCGGATCGAGCTTGTCGGTCTTGCCACGGCGCAGCGTGGACGTGGCCGGCAACAGTTTCCGCCCGCCAAGGTGGTCATAGATGAACAGGCCCAGCCGGATCAGCCAGGCCGGGCGCTGGCCCTTGTCATGCGGCAGGACGAAACGCATCGGCCAGATGATGTGCGGCGCCGCGCGCAGCAGGATCTCCCGCTCGATCAGCGCCTTTCGCACCAGCGCGAAATCGTACATTTCCAGATAGCGCAGCCCGCCATGGATCAGCTTGGTGCTGGCAGAGCTTGTGTGCTGGGCAAGGTCGTCCTTCTCGACGAGCACGACATCCAGCCCGCGTCCGGCTGCATCCCGGGCGATGCCCGTGCCGTTAATGCCCCCGCCGATGACAAGCAGGTCGTGCACGCAGGCCCTACCCTTTCATCAGGCCAGCGGCCTTCAGCAGCTTGCCGGCCCGCAGAACGCGCTGGAGCTTGTCTTCCGACGACCGGTCACCCTTGTTGGAGTCCGGGTGGAAGCGGCGGACATATTCGGCATAGCGCACGCGGATCTCGTTCGGCGAAGCATCGATCTCGAGATCCAGTTCCCGCAGTGCCCGGGCCTGTAGGCCGGAGCGGCGCCCGGTCGTGGCATTGCCGGTCGCCTCTGCAACATCGTCCATGTCGAAGAAGCGGCGGCCGGCCCAGCGGCGCGGGTCGAACTGGTCGGCGCTTTTCTTGCCAGCCATCGGGCCGGTGCCGAATCGCCATGTGCGCTTGTGGCCGAATCGCTCCGCCCGGGTGAAGGCAGCGGCCTCCGCCTGTGACATGCCTTCGAAGAAATTGAAGCTGCGATTGTATTCGGCGATGTGCTTGGCGCAGAAATAGTGGCGCCCATTCCCCTTCGCGCCGCGCTTCGGCGCGGGGTGGCTGCCTTCCAGGTCGCAGCCTTTGTGATCGCAGACACGCGTCTTGCGTGCCCGCGCACGCGAGACCTCGTCGGCCGGCGGGTTCACCCTTATATCGGTGAACTTGACACGGTAGGGGTATGGATCGCCATCGGACATGACCCCGGATAATAAGGAGTGCGCGTTAAAGATGCCACAACTGACTGACAGACTGTCGCGGATTCATGAGCTTTTGACTGAAGCTTTTCAGCCTCTGGAGCTGGAAATTACCGATGACAGCGCAAAACATGCCGGTCATGCAGGCGCTCGTCCCGAGGGTGAGACGCATTACAGCGTGAGAATCACTTCCGCCGCCTTCGAAGGCCTGTCGCGCGTCCAGATCCAGCGCAGCGTGATGCTGGCCCTGCAACAGGAATTCGACACCGGCCTGCACGCCCTTGCCCTGAAGGCCAGCGCGCCAAAGGCCTGATTTTCAAGAATCTTCGGAACCCCTGCGCCTGCCTGAACGTATTCTCCTCAACACCGTCGAGGAGAACGGGTGATGGTAATCAGGATGATCATGGCGGCCCTGGCCGCAACAGGATACGTGTGCGCGGCGTCAGCCGACGATGCCAGCATCAGATACGATGCCCGCGCGGACCTTGGCATGCTGCACGAGATCCGCGACACGGTCTGCGCCAGCGGCGACGAAGTCCTGTTCCTGCCGGTGTCCCACGATGTTCCGGCGAGCGAGACGCGCTATGCCCTCGTCCCTGCCGCAAACCTGAATGTGATCAGCGCCCATGTCGTCACACCTGACCAGCGCGTCTGGCTGATCCGGCATGGCTGCAACAGCCCGGCTTCGCGCCAGCAGGCGTTCATGAATGTGTCGACCGTGACGCCGGGGTCAGGCGGGCTCGACTACTGAGATATTAAGACCGGTCACCTGGTTGCGCTGGCGGCGCAGCACGTTGAACCGGTAGCCGTGGAACACGAAGCTCTGCCCGGCTTCCGGAATGGTCTGCGCTTCGTGGATGACGAGGCCCGCCACCGTCACGGCTTCGTCGTCAGGAAGGTTCCAGTTCATCGCCCGGTTCACATCGCGGATCGGCACCCAGCCATCGACATTGACCGAGCCATCTTCCTGCGGGCGCACGCCCTGCACGGCGATGTCGTGCTCGTCATGGATTGAGCCGACGATCTCTTCGAGAATGTCTTCCAGCGTGATCAGGCCCTGAAGCTCGCCATATTCGTCGATGACGAGGGCGAAGTGGCTGCGTTCTTTCAGGAAGGCATCGAGCTGGTCCTGCACCGGCGTCGTCTCCGGCACGAACCAGGGTTTGCGCATGATGGAATCGAGATCGAGGCTGGCAAGGTTGCCGCCGAGCGGAATGATCGCGCGCAGAAGGTCCTTGGCATGCAGGATACCGACGATCTCTTCCTTTTCGCCGCGATAGAGCGGGATACGCGTGTGCGGGCTGGCCAGCGCCTTCATCACCATCTGGCGCGGATCGAGGTCCGCGCTCAGCATCTTGATGTTCTTGCGGTGGATCATGACGTCTTCGACCGTCAGTTCCTTGAGGTCCAGCGCGCCGACAAGGCGCTGGCGGTCCGCATCGCCCACACCGCCTTCCGAGGCATGCAGGTCGATGGCGCCGCGAATCTCTTCATCCGCCGTAATCGCTTCGGCGGGTGTTCCGAGGCCGACCAGTTTCAGCGTCACCGAAACGATCGCCTGGATCGCGGTCACGATCCATGAGGCGAGCGCCACGAGCACGGAGATGATGCCGGCAACACTCATCGCCATCGCATCCGGGCGGCCGATGGCATAGGTCTTCGGCATCACCTCGGCAAAGACCAGCACGAGGATCGTCATGACGCCGGTGGCCATGGCCATGGCCATCCCGCCCTGCCCGAACAGCTGGGTGAACAGCGACGTCGCCAGCACCGACGCAAGAATGTTCACGACATTGTTGCCGAGCAGGATGGAGCCGATCAGCCCTTCCCGGTTGGAGATCAGCCGGTTCACGGCGGCGGCGCGCTTGTCGCCTTCCTTCTCCAGCGCGTGCATGCGCGCACGCGAGGCAGCCGTCAGCGCCGTCTCGGATCCCGAGAAAAAGCCTGACAGCGCCAGCAAAACGAAGATGGCGATGATGTAACCGGCGATCATGTCAGCCCGTATGTCCCCTGTTATCCCTCAAGCGTCTCGCCGCGCAGGAAATCTTCCACGGCGGCAAGGTCTGCATCGGGATGAATGTATGCCTGTCCGATGCCACGGGCGAGAATCAGCGGCACCTTCCCGCCCCTGGCCTTCTTGTCCTGCTGCATCAGGCGGACGAGTTCGCTGGCCGTATACGCGCCGCCCTGCCGGCCGGGAATGGCCGCTTGCAGTCCGGACGCTTCCAGCACCCGGCGCACACGCGCGGCATCTTCCGGCGGCGTGATGCCCTGGGCCGCGCCATAGCGGAAGGCGAGCGCCATGCCGATGGAGACCGCTTCGCCATGCAGCAGGTCTGGCCGGTAATCATTCGCCGCCTCCAGCGCATGGCCGAATGTGTGGCCGAGGTTCAGCAGCGCGCGTACGCCCTTCTCGGTTTCATCCTCTGCCACAATGGCCGCCTTCGCCCGGCAGCTGACGGCGACCGCATAGGTAATCGCCTCGGCTTCCAGCGCCAGCACGCGTGTGCCGTTCGCTTCCAGCCAGTCGAAAAAGGCCGGATCGTTGATCAGGCCGTATTTGACGATCTCGGCATAGCCTGCACACAGCTCCCTTGCCGGCAGCGTGGCAAGCAATTCAGTGTCCGCGATGACGAGACGCGGCTGGTAGAAGGCGCCGATCAGGTTCTTGCCGCGCGGGGAGTTCACAGCCGTCTTTCCGCCGACGGAGGAATCGACCTGCGCCAGCAGCGTCGTCGGCACCTGGACGAAGCCCATGCCGCGCTTCATCAGGCTGGCCGAAAGCCCGGCAATATCGCCGATCACGCCGCCGCCGAGCGCGACCAGCATGTCGGACCGGTCTGCCCCGCCCTCCAGCAGCCAGTCGAGAATGGCTTCCAGATTGGTGAAGCTCTTTGTCTTCTCGCCCGGTGTCAGCGCCAGCCAGCTGGACGTGATACCGGAGGCCGACAGCACAGCCTCGACCCGGGCCCGGTGGGCCGCCTCGACATTCGCGTCCGTCAGCACGAAGACGCGCTTCTGCTTCAGCATCGGTACGAGGCGCGGGCCGAGTTCCGCCAGCGCGCCATGGCCCACAAGGATATCGTAGGACCGGGCGCCGAGGTCGACAGACACGGTTTCCAGTTCAGGGGCAGTTACGCTCATTGGGGTTTCCAGGTCTTCAGGGCCTTCAGGATGGCATTCACCGTATTCGTGTGCGGACCGTCCTTGGATTTCACCACCAGGTCGGCCTGCGAATAGATCGGTGTGCGCTCTGCCAGCAGGTTTGTCAGCACGCTCTTCGCATCCCCCCGCTGCAGGAGGGGGCGTGTATCGCGCTTCTGCACGCGCTTCCACAGGGTTTCCAGATCGGCGTTCAGCCAGACGGTAATGGCATGCTCCCGCATCAGGGACCGCGTCTCATCATTGAGATAGGCCCCGCCCCCGGTGGCCAGCACATGCGGCGGCAGGGTCAGCAGGCGTTTCAGCACCTGCTGTTCGCCGCGCCGGAAGTCCGCTTCGCCATGCAGGGCGAAGATGTCGGAGATCGACAGGCCTGCCGCTTTCTCGATTTCGGTGTCGCTGTCATAGAACGGCCGGCCCAGTTTCTCGGCGAGGCGCCGCCCGACGGTCGACTTGCCCGCCCCCATCAGGCCGACAAGCGCAATCGTGCGCGACTCATAGGGCAGAGCCGCCGGTTTTTCTTGCGCTGGACTGTCACTGTCAGAAGGCATTCTGGACTTTCATGGCCGGTTCAGTTCATTTCCTATAGAGACGGTAAGGCCTTCGCAATTGGTGAAGGTGGGCCGCAAAAGACCGAATGCAACCCAGAGGTGTGATCCCATGCGCAAATTCCTGATCCTGCTTGGCATTTTGGCGGTGATTGGGCTGGCAGGCCTGTGGTGGCTGGGCACCAAGGCAGAGCAAGGCAAACCGGCACCGGGCGAAATCCGGATCGAGGTTGAAGATGTGGTCTAAACGGGCGCTGGCCGGCGCGGCGCTGGCCACACTCCTGAGTTGTCCTGCTTCCGCGCAGATCGAGGACAGCTGGCTCGAACAGGTCGATCCCTGGGGAATCAGTTACCTCGGCGAGGACGAACCGGCGCTCCGCACCCGCATGTGGCGCGGCGCGAGCGGCGAAGACCTGCTGGCACTGATGCAGGATGCGCGCACCAAGGGCCTCAGCCCCGCAGAGCAGATCCTGATGCGCCGCCTCGTCCTGTCAGGCGGGCGGGCCCCGGAAGGCGAGGAGGGCAATGCCCTGCTGGCCGAGCGGGCACGGATCGCTTTCGAACTCGGCGAAGCGGCGGCTGCCGCTGGCCAGTTTGCGGAGCTGAAAACACCCCCGCCGGGCGTAGATGCCCCCGCGATGGCCGCGGACCTGAACCTCGTGCTCGGCAATGAGGCGACCGCCTGCGAAGCACTGAATACGCCGAACCCTGAGAGCGACTACTGGCCCCGGCTGCGGGCCGTTTGCGCGGCGCTCGCGGGCAATACATCCGGCGCAGAACTCGCCATGGAAATAGCGCAGGCGCAGGGCGTGGAAGACAGCTGGCTGTCCAGCGCCATCTTCGCCATGTCCGGCGTCGCGCCGACACCGCCCAAGGCAAAATTCGACAGCGGGATCGGCTTTGTCATGTCGAACCGCGCCTTTCTGGAAGTGACACCGGACGCCGTGCCCGCAGATCGGGCCGACATCGCCGCCGCCATGGCCCGGCGCAAGCTGACCCCGCCGGATGTGCGGGTGAAAGCCGCCCAGATCGCCGCCGAAGCCGGCCTGATCGACCGCGAAGAATTCCGCATCGCCTATAATTCGGCCCTCGCCGCGGACGGCTTCAATCCGCGGACCCTGCTCAGCGAAGCCATGTTCGCCGCGGCCGACGGGACCAGCAGCGATGCCGACACGGCGGAGGCCATCGCCGCAGCGCTGATCGAGGCCGAAGAAAACCCGGCCCATTTCGCCGCCACCGCCAGCCTGCTGCGCGCGGGCATGGCAAAGCTGCCGCTCGGTCCGGACACCGAAGACAAGGCCTTCCTGTTCGCCCGCGCCAATATTGCCGCCGGTGAAATGGACGAAGCGCTCCGCTGGGTCACACCGCCTGAACCGGAACCGGAGCCTGTTCCGGAACCTGCTGCACAGGAGATGGCGAGCCTTGAAGCGATTGGTCCCGCGCCGGAAGATGGCGTGGCAAGCGTCCCGGCAAACCTGCTGATCCCGGATGGGATTACCATCGAAACCGGTGGCACGGCGCAGGAAGCGGCCCCCGGCGATGAGACCTCAGCCGGAGAACTGTCTGAAGATGGAGACCTGCTGCCGGAAGAGGACATTCTTCCCGAACCGCCGACTTTCGAGGCCGCATGGATCGGTGCGCTGATCATTCTTGCCGACGCCGAAGCCAGCAAGGACGCCATCAGGGCAGCCGCTGAAAATCTGATTGCGGCAGCAGAGAATGAAGACAAGGCCGAAGCCGCCGCACGCATTTTCGCGCTCTGGACTGCGGCCGGCACGGCCCCGCCATCGGAAGCGCGCTCGTACCTGTCGATCCACAGCCCGGTGGACGAATCCTCGTCTGCCCCCGGCGATGCGATCGCTGTCTGGGCCGCTGCCCGGTCCGGCACGGCGGCGGAAGTCGTGCTGCGGACGGTCTCGCTCACCAATGGCGATGCATCAGAGCTCGGCCTTGCGGATATCACGCTGATCCTCGCCGCGCTTGAGGATATCGGCGCCGAAGACGCCGCCCGCCTGATGGCGCTGGAGGCAACCGGCTACTGGAAAGAAGCCCCCTGATCCGAACTCCGGCTTGATCTCTGCCGCAAAAGGCAGATGCTGGTCCTCACTTAGATGGCCCGACTGAGAGGCCCGAGGGAGGAAATCATGAAATACCTGGGACAGGCGAGCCTCGCCGCCCTGATGCTGGCGGCTGCCTGCACAGCCCCGCAGGACTCCGCATCCGCGCCAGAGGCGACAGCGGGCACACCGGAAACGCTCGCCGAGACCACACCCGCCGAAACGCTGCCCCCTGCCCCCGCTGGCCGCGTCGCCCTGTTCGGTGACCTGCACGTCCATACCGGCCAGTCTTTCGACGCCTTCATCTCCTCCGTCCGTGCGACGCCCGAAGATGCCTACCGGTTTGCCAAGGGCGAAAAGATCACCACCGATGGCGGCTATGACGTGCAGCTGAACGGCCCGCTCGATTTTCTCGCCGTCACCGACCATGGCGAATACATGGGCATCATGCCCGTCATGGCGACGCCCGGTTCCGCCCTCTCCCGGACGGCTTTTGCAAAGTCCGTGTTCGGTCCGGACGCCGAGAACCCGGCCCAGTCCTTCCAGAATGTCGGCCTGACCATCGTGTCCGGTGACGAGATCGAGGAAATCTACGACCGCGACGTGATCGACTCCGCCTGGCAGCGCGCCATCGATGCCGCCGAGCGTCACTACGAACCTGGCAAGTTCACGACCTTCGCCGGATACGAATTCACCGCCATGACGCCGATACCGGAATCCAGGATTCCGGCCGCCGCCAACCTGCACCGCAACGTGATCTTCCGGGGCGAAGCACCGCAGCGCCTCTTCTCCACCCTCGATTCCCCGAACCCGGAGGATTTGTGGGACTGGATGGACGCCCAGCGCATCGAAGGCCGGGATGTCATGTCCATTCCGCACAATTCGAACGCCTCCAATGGCGAGATGTTCGCCTCCGAAACCTATGAGGGCGGCGAGCTGACGGCGGACTATGCGGTCACCCGCATGCGCAACGAGCCGGTGATCGAGATTACCCAGATCAAGGGCACATCGGAAGTGCATCCCGCCCTTTCGCCAAATGACGAATGGGCCAATTTCGAACTCTACGAGACCCTCATCGGCAGCGCCGCGAAATCCTCTCCGCATACCGGAGATTTTGCCCGCAACGCGCTTGCCCGCGGCCTCGGCCTTGCCGACACGAAAGGCTTCAACCCCTATAAATTCGGCTTCATCGGGTCCAGCGACACGCATATCGGCGCCGGGCCTTTCATCGAGGAGAAATTCTGGGGCAAGTTCCCTGTCGATGGCGCAAGCCCGGAAGCCCGTCACTCCATCCCGCCGGACGGCGCCATGACATGGGACGCCACGGAAGCCGAAGCCTCTATCCCCGCCGACGGCGTCATGGTGCCCAACATGCGCCGTCTTCTCGCCGCCAGCCAGTACAGCGCCTCCGGCCTCGCCGGTGTGTGGGCGGATGAAAACACGCGTGAAGCCATCTTTGATGCCATCCGCCGCAAGGAGACGTTCGGCACATCCGGCCCGCCCATGAAAGCCCGCATGTTCGCAAGCTTCGATTTCGACGAGGCGATCCTTTCCGACCCGGAACTCGTCGCCAGTGCCTATGAGACCGGCGTCCCGCAGGGCGGGTACCTGGCCGGCGGCGGCGCTGCGCCGAAAATCCTTGCCTGGGCCATGCGCGATCCGGACTCCTATCCCCTGCAGCGCCTGCAGGTGGTGAAGGTCTGGACCGATGCCGACGGCACCGCACATGAAGCGGTTTATGATGCGGCCTGCTCCGGCGGTGCCCTGCCTGACCCGGCAACCCATCGGTGTCCGGACAATGGCGCGAGCGTCGACCTCAGCGACTGTTCCACCGACGACGGCACAGGCGCGGGGGAGATGAAGGCCCTCTGGACCGACCCCGGCTTCGACCCCGCCCGGCGCTCCGCCTATTATGTCCGTGTGCTGGAAAACCCGTCCTGCCGCTGGTCCAGCTGGGACGCCGTCCGCAACGGCACGCCGCCCAATCCGGACATGCCGTCCACCATTCAGGAACGCGCCTGGACGAGCCCGGTCTGGTACAATCCGGAAGGCTGACACAATTTTGCCTGAAGCGCAGGGCAGACACCCTGCCCTGCGCGCCTCCGGCCGTTTGTCCGCCCCTCAAGTTCCAGGTGTTTCATGCCCGAATTCGTCATTCCCGGTGACATTGCCCATGTCATCCAGATCGCCATTGCGCCGGTCTTCCTGCTGGCAGGCATCGGGGCGTTCCTGAACGTGATGACCAACCGGCTCGGCCGGGTGGTGGACCGCTGGCGCACGCTGGAAGGGGAGCTTTCCGGCTGCGATGAGGACCGCCGCCGCCTGCACGTGAAGGAACTTGGCATCCTCGACCGGCGGATGGCGCACTCCAACCGCGCGATCGCGCTGTCGACGCTTGCCGCCCTGCTCGTCTGCGTGGTGATCATCTTCCTGTTCACCGGCCAGCTGCTTCAGGCCTCGGTCACGCGCGCCGTCTCGATCCTGTTCATCGCCGCGATGAGCGTCCTGGTCACTGCGCTCCTGTCCTTCCTGCTGGAGATCCGCATTTCCAGCCGCACCCTCCGGGTCGCAGGCCACCTGATCAAGCCGCGCGACTGATCCGGCCGCGGGCCGCGTTCACACCCTTTCAACCCGCTCGTGCCAGACTGAGGACATGTCTGATCGTGCGCGTATAGAAGCCTTCCTGGAAATGATGTCCGCCGAGCGGGGCGCGTCGCCCAATACGCTCGACGCCTATGGCCGCGACCTGCTGGACGCCTCCGAATATTGCGGCGGCAAGCTGGAGACCGCGGGCCCGCGCGACCTCGCCGGATGGCTGGCCGACCTCGCCGCGCGCGGCATGGCGCCGTCGTCCCAGGCGCGCAAGCTCTCCGCCGTGCGCCGTTTCTTCCGCTTCCTGTTCGAAGAGGGCGACCGCAAGGACGACCCGACCGCAAAGCTCGACGGCCCAAAACCGTCCCGAGATGTGCCGGACGTGCTCTCGCGTGAGGAAATGGCCCGCCTGATTGATGCCTGCGGCGAAGACCTGCGGCTGAAGGCGCTGGTCGAACTGCTCTATGGCGCAGGCCTGCGTGTGTCGGAACTCGTGTCGCTGACGCTCGGCTCCCTCCCCCGCCGCAAGGGCGAGCGCTGGGTGACGCGCGACGTGATCATCCGAGGTAAAGGCGGAAAGGAACGGCTCTGCCCGCTGGGCGGACCGGCGCTGGCGGCCCTCTCCGACTGGCTGGCCGTGCGCGAAGACCACATGCCGAAGAACAGCCTTGCCCGCACCCGTGCCGAAAAGTTCGTCTTCCCGTCGCGCGGCAGGGAAGGCCACCTGACGCGCCGGCGGCTCGGGCAATTGCTGGAAGAACTGTCGATGATGGCTGGCATAAGACCTGACCGCGTGCACCCGCACGCCCTGCGCCATGCCTATGCGACCCATCTCCTGATGGGCGGGGCGGACCTGCGCAGCGTGCAGACCCTGCTGGGCCATGCCGACATCGCGACGACCCAGATCTATACCCACGTCCTGACGGACGAACTGGCCGAACTGCTCGAAACGGCGCACCCGCTCGCCCGCAACGGATAAACCCGCTTGCGATCAGGGGGTCTTGGACCGATATTGCCGGCATCAATTGTGGAGAGAGCCCATGGGCCCCTTGTTGAAAGCGATTATTCCGGCCGCGCTGCTGACTGAGATCGCAGCCATTGTGTTCTTCACGGCCACCTGGGCCATTCTGGCGGAAATGCACTTCGGACAGTCAGTGATCATTGGCGGCGAAGTGGTCACCGCCTTTGGCGTCATCGCCATCGGCGTGACGGTCTTCCGGCGTGCCATCCGCTCCGAAAAGCGCATGGCCGCTGGCGAAACGGCCACAGACGCCTGAGCGCCTGACGCCGTCCCTCAATTTCAGATTTCGATAGCGCCTGACCCACGGGTCTGGACCCAGAAGGCGTGAATGACGCCCGGCAGCCAGCCGAT